>NZ_QSFR01000030.1:0-9003 GCF_003467925.1 Collinsella sp. AM43-1
GAGAGCATTTCCCAGTTGACAAAACTATAGGAACACCCCCCCTTCGCTTGGTTTATGAACTCCGCTACATCCCCTTGCGCAGGTCACACACGCCGGCTGCCGCCATCTCGCGCAGCAGCGTCTCGCGGTCGCGCGTCACGATCAAATCCAGCGGGAAGTGAATCTCGTCAAGCATCTTGCGCGCGTGATCGAGTTTGCCAATGGCCATGCCAATGTGGGCATCGGTCGACACGCCAATACCCACGCCCAGCTCGGCGCAGCGCTCGGCGATCTTGCGGCATACGGCCCAATGCTCAGTGTCGACACCGTGTTCAAGACTATGGTTGTTGATCTCGATAATCTTGTGCTTGGCCTTGGCCGCCAGCAGCACCTCATCGATATCGAACGGCACGCCCGAGCGCCCCGCGTGGCCCAGCATGAATACCTTGGGGTGTTCCAAGGCATTGATATACATCTCGGTTGTCTGGGCGAGCGTCGCGCCTTCGGCAATCTGCGGATTATGCACGCTTGCCACCAAATAATCCAAATTGCGCGTCACCAAATCGAACAGCGAATGCTCACGACTATACGAATCGCCGGCGATATCGAGCGTGACAGGAGTATCCTCGCCAAACAGGCTTCCGTCCAGCGAAACGATATCAGCCTCGGCACCACGCAGCACCAACACGCCGCTCCAAATGCGCGGCCAGATATCCTGGTTGATAAAGAACTGGTAACTGCGCAGGTCATTGGGGCAGGCTGTAACCATAGAGCTCAGATGGTCGGCAGATCCGAGCACCTGCAGACCACGCTCTGCCGCCCAATAGATGTTCTCCTCGATGGTTGAGTACGCATGCGCAGAGAACATCGTATGAGTATGAATATCACAAGAAAGAAGGTAGGGCATCGGGTCTCCTTGTCCAGTATGGCCGTCGCGTATATTCATTGTACGCATAGCTTTCGGCAGTCGTAAAACTGCTTCATCCCAATCACACAACGGCATAGACAACGGGGTCTGGCTTAAAACCAAACCCCGTTTCACGTTAAACATTGTAAGCAGAGCGCTTTACTTTCGACGATATTCGTCGGCCAGCTGCTTCCAGGCAGGCAGCGAGTTGACGATTGTCTCATAGCTCACGCAGTAGCCCAGGCGGAACCAGCCCGGCATGCCAAAGCTATCCGAAGGCACCGCGAGCAGCTCATACTTCTTCGCGCGCTCACAGAAGGCGTTCGCATCGGACTCCAGCGCTTTCACCCACAGGTAGAACGCGCCATCCGGCTCAACATAGGTGTAGCCGTACTCCGCCAGCGCATCGGTAAGCGCGGTGCGGTTGCGCGCATAGGCCTCAACGTCACTCGGCTCATCGATGCAATCGATGATCACGCGCTGGAAGAGCGCCGGTGCACACACGAAGCCCAGCGTACGGGCGGCACCGGCAACGGCGGGCATTAGACGAGCTGCCTGAGGATTCGTATTGGGAACCAGGATCCACCCGACGCGCTCGCCCGGTAGCGAAAGCGACTTGGAATACGAGTAGCACACGATGGTGTGCTCGTAGATCGAAGGCACCCAAGGCACCTCGGCACCGTACACGATCTCGCGGTACGGCTCATCCGAGATGAGCATAATCGGATTCTCGGGATCGCGCTTGGCGTTGACCTCGCGCAGAACATTGGCCAGTCGCGTCAGCGTGTCGCGTGTATACACAGCGCCGGTCGGGTTATTGGGCGAGTCGATAATGACGGCAGCCGTCTTATCGGTAATCGCCTTGAGCACGTTGTCCACGCTCAGCTGGAACGTATCTTCATCGGCGAGCGCCTCGACACACGTACAGCCGGCCTTCTCAATCCACACACGATACTCCGGAAAGTATGGGGCGATAACAATAACCTCGTCGCCCGGGTTCGTAACGGCGTTGAGCGTGCAGGTGAGCGAAGCCGCGGCACCCACCGTCATAAAGACGTCTTTGCCCTCATAGTTCGTTCCAAAGCGGCGGTTGAGCGATTCGGCGACGGCTGCTCGACATTGCGGCAGACCCGGAGCGGGGGTGTAGCCGTGCAGCTGGTCACTCGGCAGCTCCAAGGCCTTCTTAATGGACTCAGCCACAGTAGCGGGCGCCGGAACACTCGGGTTGCCCAGCGAGAAGTCGAATACGTTCTCTGCACCGATCTGTGCCTTGCGCTCAAGGCCATAGCCAAAGATCTCACGGATGATGGAGCTTTCCGCACCGCGAGCATACATAGTTTCGTTGATCATCTGTTCCCCTTTCGCATAGGCGCTATTGTACGCTTTAGCTGAGCAAAGTGCCGCAGCAATGTTGATTGGGGACAGACTTAAATGCGTGAAAACGCTCATTTAAGTCTGTCCCCAATCAACAGACGGCCCCATATCGCTCAAAAGAAAAAGCCTCCGCAGGTTTCCCCGCGGAGACTTTCGCCACAAAGGCTATTTGTCGGCGTCGGCATCGACGACGGCATGGTCATCATCAGCATCATCGGATGCGGCTTCGGCATCTTCCTGCATAGCCGCCTGCGCAAATGCCGCGGCGTCCGCCGCAAGCTCCTCCTCGCTCATACGAGGCGCACGCTTCTTGGTCGGCATGCCGGCCGCCTTGGCATTGCGCTCCTCCTTGGCCGCCAGGATATCACCCTCGCGCTCAAGGTAGGCGTCCCACTCGTTGTCGAGCAGGGCGTTCACGGCATCGCCCTCGACGGTCTCGCGCTCGAGCAGCACCTTCGCCATCAGATCGAGCTGACCGCGACGGGCATCCAGAATCTCGACTGCACGGCGATGGGCCTCGCGCATGATGCGCTGAACCTCGATATCGATGCGGCGTGCCGTCTCCTCGGAATAATCCTGGTGATCGGCGTAATCGCGACCAAGGAACACCTGATGCTGCGCCTCGCCAAACACTTGCGTACCCAGCTCCTCGCTCATGCCCAGACGCGTAACCATCTCGCGCGCCATCTTGGTCGCACGCTCCAGGTCGTTGCTCGCGCCCGACGTGATGTCATCGCACATGAGCTCCTCGGCAACGCGACCGCCCAAGAACACGGCGAGCTCGTCGAGCATCTCGTTCTTGGTCTTGAGGAAGTGGTCCTCCTGCGGAAGCTGCAGCGTGTAGCCCAGAGCCTGACCGCGGCTGACGATCGAGATCTTGTGGACCGGATCGGAGTGCTCCAGGATGTGGCCCACCAGGGCGTGACCGCTCTCGTGGTAGGCAATCGTGGTGCGCTCGGCCTCGGTCATCACGCGACCCTTGCGCTGCGGTCCGGCAATCACGCGCTCCATCGATTCCTCAACCTCGTCCATCGAGATCACAGAACGATGACGGCGGGCAGCCAACAGTGCAGACTCATTGAGCAAGTTCGCCAGATCGGCGCCGGTGAAGCCAACGGTCATCTGGGCGAGCTTCTCAAACTTCACGTCCTCGTCCATCGGCTTGTTCTCGGCATGCACGCGCAAGATCTGCTCGCGGCCCTTCACATCCGGACGGTCGACCGTAACCTGACGGTCAAAACGGCCGGGACGCAGCAGCGCCGGATCCAGAATGTCGGGGCGGTTGGTGGCGGCGATCAGGATGACCGACTCGCTCTCCTCAAAACCGTCCATCTCGACCAGCAGCTGGTTGAGCGTCTGCTCGCGCTCATCGTGACCGCCGCCCAAGCCGGCTCCGCGCTGACGTCCTACGACATCGATCTCATCGATGAAGATGATCGACGGGGCCTGGGACTTGGCCTCCTTAAAGAGGTCACGCACACGGCTGGCGCCGACGCCCACGAACATCTCGACAAAGTCAGAACCCGAGATGCTAAAGAACGGCACGCCCGCCTCGCCGGCAACGGCCTTGGCCAGCAGCGTTTTACCGGTACCCGGAGGACCCACCAGCAACACGCCACGCGGGATCTTGGCGCCCAGCTTGCGATAGCGATCCGGATCGCTCAAAAAGTCACGGATCTCCTCGAGCTCCTCGACGGCCTCGTCCACACCGGCAACATCCTCAAACTTGACCTTGGGGCGCGTGGCCTCGTTGGTCTTGGCGTTAGTCTTGCCAAACTGCATGTTCCTGTTGTTGGCGCCCATCATCTGGCGCATAAAGTAGAACATGATGGCGATCAGGGCGATCGTCGGAAGCGCGCTCATCGCCAGGTCGCCCCAAAAATCGGGGTCATTGGTGTTGACGATGTACTTGGTATCGGGGTGCTCCGCCATAAGCTCGGCAAGCGAATCGGAGCCGACATAGGTCGAGGAGAAGCTCTTGAGCTCGCTCGTATCGCCCTTGTCCTTTTTTGTCTTCCAGTAATGACCCGCCACGCTTCCGTCTTGAACCGTATAGGTCAAATCTTCGACACGGTCCTGCTTAATGGCGTTGACCATCTCGCTCGTCGCGAGCTTAACGGTATTGCTGGAGTTGGCAAAGCCGGAGCCCATGTTAAAGAAGGCGTAGCCCAGAAGCGCGCAAGCCAAAATAAAATACAGCCAGCCCGTACGCGTGGGCTTCTTGCCTCCGGGCATCCCCGGGATCTTAGGCTCCCGGGGAGTCTGAGAATTGTTATCGTTACGGTCGTCGGGCATCTTACGAATAAACCTCCGGTTTCAAAATGCCCAGATACGGAAGGTTACGATAGCGCTCGGCATAGTCGAGGCCGTAGCCCACCACAAAGGCATCGGGGCAATGGGTTCCAACATACTTGGGCGTGACGGCCGAGGTACGGTCCTCAACGTCCTTCCACAGGAAGGCGGCAACCTCCAGCGAGGCGGGCTTGCGGCTCTCGAGGTTCTTCATCAGATACTTGAGCGTCAGGCCCGAGTCCAGAATGTCCTCGACGATCAGCACGTCGCGACCGCGGATGTCGATATCCAGGTCCTTAATGATACGCACGATGCCCGAGGACTTCACACCGTCGCCATAGCTCGAAACAGCCATGAAATCGATGTTGGTCGGCAGCTCGATCTTGCGCATCAGGTCGCCCATAAAGACCACGGCGCCGCGCAGGACCGCAATCAGCACCAGATCCTTACCCGCGTAGTCGCGAGTAATCTGCTCGCCTAGGCGAGAGACGATACCGTCGATATCCTCCTGCGTAAACAGAACCTTCTCGATATCCGGATGTTGAGAAGCCATGACAACCCTTTCTTGTGCTTATCGCCCACGCACCGCCGCATGGACGCGAACTACACATTCTAGCAGCGCACGGGGTATATTTACCAGCACGTGCGCCATCAGCGCGGGAATACCGTCAACGTCGCACAGAATAGCTGGCGCGAAGCGCTATTCCGCATCGACCACGCGAAGCAGATAGGCCACGCGCGTCGCCGCCGTGCACTTAAAACGCTCGTCCGCGCGAACGCCCGCGACCCATACTACGGCACCTCCCGGAGCCGTTCTTACCACGGGTACGCCAGAGCGGTCTGAAACAGGAATGCGCGCCTCGTTTAACAGGTCTGACACTTTCTTGCTTCGGCCGTTCATCCCCAACGGGCACATCACGTCTCCCGGCACAGGGCTATCCACCCACAGGCGCGCCGATCGTGCCTCGGTGGGGATCTCCCCGCGCGAGCCGGCTAACATCCGCTCGCCATCGCGGTCGGCAAACCCCAGGGCCGCCGCATCCACCAAGGCCGCAACCTTTCCGGCAGCAGCAAGCTCGCGGGCACGGTGCACGATATCGCACCCCGGCTCCACAGCCATCGGCTCCGCTGTCAGCATATGCCCCGCCCCCAGCGGCAGACAACCGGGAACGGAGATCCAATCGGCCACTAAACCCTCGCGCGCCGCCGGGGCCTTGAACGCCAGCATGCCAAACTCCACACGGGCATCAATTCCCGCAGGAAGCGTAACCGAGCCCGAGCCCGCAGCGACGCAGGCGAGCACGCGCTCCACGTGCCGCATCTCCGGTCGCGCGTCGGGATCGATGCGCTTAATCGCCAACCGCACGATACGCCGTGCAATCACAACCTCAGCGGCGGCAAGACGGCGCGCATCGAGCACCAGTGCGCCCGCCGCTTCCTTGCGCAGGCAGCTTCGAAACGCCTGTGCCGAAAGCTGGGAAAGAAAGGCGTCTTCGTCGCCCAGAATTTCGCAAGCGGCGCCAATCGTCTTACAGACGCTCGCGTTGCGCCGTGCCACCACCGGCATCACCCGATGGCGTACATAGTTGCGCAGGTACGAAACGTCCTCGTTGCTTTCATCTTCCCGCCATGGCTGACCGTGCACCTGCAGATAGCTCACGAGCTCATCGTGCGTGAGGTCGAGCAAGGGGCGAACCACAATGTTCCGACGGCGCGGAATGCTCGATAGACCCGCGGGACCCGACCCTTTAATGGCATTCATCAAAAATGTTTCCGCGCGGTCCGACGAAGTATGCGCGGTACAGATACGAGCCGCCGTCCGCGGTGCGCCCGATTCAGCACAAAGTTCGCGAACATATCTCCGTGCCGCGGCATAGCGCACCTCGCGAGCCGCAGCCTCGATATTGCCCGATTCGTCATCAAAATAGGCATGCTCAACACACAGCGGCAAGCCGTATTGCGCGCACAGGTCACGTACAAAGGCCTCGTCGCCATCGGATGCCTCCCCGCGCAGATGATGGTTTACATGCAGCACGTGCAATCGCTCGCGCGCAATGGGAGCGACGCCGCGCCCGTCCTGGATATCCAGCTTTGATGTGCAAGCCATAAGGAGCAGCGCCGTCGAGTCCGCACCGCCTGATACCATGAGCACTACGGGGGCAGCGGCCCGCCGCGTTGCCAGGGCGCTCTTATCCGTCCTCGGCGCGGCATGATGTCCATAGTGCTGAGATACCGTTGGCATTCGCTTCCTCCTCTATTCGTCCGCACTCATTGTATCCTTTGGAATCTTATGTCTCGCCTGCACCTTCATATCCTCGGCAGCGGCTCAAAAGGCAACTGCGCACTCGTCGAGGGGCCTCAGGGGCTCATCATGATCGACAACGGCCTGTCCCGCCGCGAGACACTTAAACGCATGGCGGAGCTTGGCCTCTCGGCAGACGACGTCGCCTCTCTTGTAATCACCCATGAGCATGGTGACCATATCAAGGGGCTCGATGTATGGTGCAAGCACTGGCATGGTCCCCTCTTTGCCAGCAGGGACACCCTTTCATGCAAAGAAAACCTCGCGCACCTGCCCGTAGAGGAATTTGACCCCGGCGACACGCTCCCCATTGCCGGCATCCACGTGCAAACCTACTCAACATCGCACGATGTCATCAATCCTGTCGGCTATCGATTTAATGCTCTCGATGATTCCATTGGGTTTGCCACCGACACCGGAGAGTTATCGAGCAAGGCCATAGGCATCCTCAAAGACTGTCGAGTTCTCGCGCTCGAAAGTAACCACGATGTAACTATGTTGCGCGAAGGAGCGTACCCCCGCTTTCTTCAGGAGCGCATCCTGTCCACAAAGGGGCACCTCTCCAACAACCAGGCCGCCGAAGCCGCGCGCGAACTTGTTACCGATCGCACCGAACAGCTCATCGCCATGCATATCAGCCAGGACAATAATCGTCCAAGCCTTACCGTCAAAAGCTATGCCAACGCGCTTGATGCAAGTCTCGATGATGAACTCGGCAGTTCTGCCACCCGTCTTCAAGGGCCACGGAAGCTCTCGATACGCCCTGCAAGCCAGTATCAACCGACAACCATTCAATAGCCCCTCAAGACAACAAGGGGGGGGCTGGGAATCACTTCCCAGCCCCCCTTAACTCATACTCTCGGTTGAAGCAGAGCCATCGTTAGTCGATGGAGATCTTCGTAACGTTCTTCTTCTCGACAATCTTGGGAACCGTAACGGTCAGGATGCCGTCAGCATACTTAGCCGAAAGGCCCTCGCTCGAAGCGTCCTTCAGATACACGCCGCGCGTCGCGCTGTACGAGCTAAACTCCTTCTGCAGGAAGTTCTTGCCCTCGTTCTCCTCGTCCTCCACAACGTTCACGCTAATCGACAGGCGACCCTCGTTAAGCTCAACGTCGATATCATCCTTAGCGACGCCGGTCAGATAGGCCTTGACCTCATAACCATCGCCCTTGTCCTCGACATCAACGGGGAACGCCTTGGAAGCAATCGAGTTGTTTGCAAGATCGGTCATATCATCAAACAAATCGAACAGCGAGCTAGCAGAAGGACGAACGCCAAAAACCGAACGATAAGGAACCATGCTTGCCATGTTTACCACTCCTTTTAAGGACTGCCGAGTCATCTTCTAGGTGACTGGGACTTCTTTTGACGCTGTTATATATGCCCAGCCGCTTCTTATATATACATCGACTATAAAGTTTTTTGAGTCTATTGATATAAGCATATCTAAGTCTGATTGACTAAGGTTTTGTCTAATAAACGGAATTTGCACGAAGGCTTAAATAATGTATGCAATCCCATCAAAACTAGACGGCTGGCTTACAATGGGCGCATACACGATATTGATGACGAGCTAAGGGCATCATGGACGATCAAAAACAGGACAACACGTTTATGCCGGAGCAGGACGAAGCATCCAGCCCGCAACCGATTCGATTCCATCGCCCCCACATCTCGCAAGAGCCCATCAATGGCCCAGAGCCCAAATATGTGACAAGAAACCGATATCAAACGCTCGAAGAAGCCCAAACGGGACGTAAACATATGGGCGTTGCCTCGGGAGACCCTGTATATCTGAAAGACGCACCATTATCTAAAAACAGTGCAGTTAGTGATGAGCCGATGAAAGCATCCGCCGCTCATCAACAAAGAGGGCCTCGACCCAAGCAAACCTTGACGCATTCGGCTCGCTATCTCGAGACTCCAAAACAGGGAAAATCAATCTTCGTTTCGTCAAGTAAACGACGCAAGCAGCATCAGCTGACAATCCTGCTTATGATCATTGCGGCCATAGCAGTTGCCCTTGTTATACGATTTATTTTCTTTAAATAAAGGCTCAATACCGAAAACAACAAGATCGTCTGGTGTAATTGAGTCATTCACGCCCCGTAAACTCAAAAAAGGGGGGGGGCGCGAGGCCTCCCCC
>NZ_QSFR01000030.1:9053-9310 GCF_003467925.1 Collinsella sp. AM43-1
GACGGCTCGGTGCCGTCCACCGGTCAGCGGCGCCCTGGCCTCCCACGGGCTGGCCCCGCAGTACTCTCGGCGCGATGGGGCTTAGCTTCCGGGTTCGGAACGGGACCGGGCGTGCCCCCCATGCTCTGGCCGCTGACCGGTGGGCGGCGCCCACCGTTACGGTGTCCTGGGTCTAACATCTACGTGCCCTGGGGGCCGCATGGCGCATAGGGGAGGTGACTCGGGGGCATCCTCGTGCCCGGACCGCGCATGAGCGC
>NZ_QSFR01000031.1:0-6753 GCF_003467925.1 Collinsella sp. AM43-1
CTCACAACCTTCTCGTAACGAGGCTCATCGAAATTGAACATAGCAATTATCCCTTCGTTTAATAGAACGAAATTCGTTCCAATGACAACTTGTCGTTTTGTTACGTATTAATACTTAATAGTCTAAATAAAAACCCTTCTAGGAAAGGGGGACCTGACTGTCTTTCATCTCGGCGAGTTTATGCTCGAATCCAAAGCCGCCGGGTTTAAGGCAATTTTTAGCTGAATAGTCAGCAGCGAACTCCATTGCATCCCGAATGATCCCCACATCGAGCGGTTGCTTTTTACTCCAGCCATGCGAGAGACAGCTCACAACAAACGCAGTGATATACGAATCTCCCGCGCCCATGGTGTCAAGCGCATCTACGGGTCTTATATTTCCCTGGTACCATCGGGAACCGTCAAAGAACACAGGCCCCGTAGATCCCCGTGTAGCAATCGTGTAGCGACAACCATGCTCTATGGCCCTCTTCAATAGAACTTGAATCTGTTGATCGCTCTCGCCGGAACAGGAAAACAGACCAAGGGTTGTAGCAGGGCAAACAAGATCGAAATATGCGTCGGTTCGATACTTATCTTTAACGGAAAAGTCGTAAACCGCCACAGCGGGAAGATCTTGAACTAGGTGCACATCATCCTGCAGCTTTGCATTGACGCTGGTAAAAACCGCATCGAATCCCTGAAGAAACTTGACATCAGAATCGTTGATGTGGGTTTTGTGCGCCCAGCAAGCCCCTGTATCGTAACCAACTTCGACACGTTCACCGTCGTAAACATTTACATCGCAAGTCTTGGTTGTCGCTTTTTCAGGCATAGATGATTGCGAAAGGTCAACGTTCAGCGAAGAAAGGGCATCGGTGATTATTCGCCCTCCCAGGTCGTTGCCGATCTCCCCAATATACGCAGCCTGTGCGCCAAGCATGCTTGCATGGGCAGCGACGTTTACGGCATTGCCACCAGGATACATAACGCCTTTGTTGAGATAGCGATCAATAACGTTGTCACCAATTGCTGCGATTTTCACCTCAACGCCTCCCATCACGTACGGTCTTTATTAGTACTCGACCTTGCGGTAATAACGGCGGATGTCGAGCGAATGGTCACGAATTTCCTCGAAATTCTTGCTCACACGCGAGAGAATGGCATTGAGCACCACCGGAGAAAGCATCCAGCGGAATTCATCACTGATACCCGGCAACTCATAATCATGTGTATCGAATACGGTGAAATCATCCGCATATTGCTTACAGAAGCGTGCAACGCGCTCATCAAGAGGCCTAGTCTGCGCCTCCGTCATTGCGAGCGCGACACAAACGCCCGGCTCAACAAGTTCGATAGTGCCATGGAAGAACTCAGGCGATGTAACGGATTTGGTGCGCAGCCATTGGGACTCCTCGAGCACACACATGGCAAACGAATACGTGGGGCCCCACAGATTGCCAGAACCGATCCAGATCTGATACGGGTCGTCCTTGTGCTTCAGAGCATATGCGCGAGCCATCTCGTCAGCGTTCTTGCCGACGGAAACGAGAGCAGCAGGGAGATTCACAAGCTCATCAGCGAAGCGATCGTAGTCATCGAAAAAGCCCCTGTTCTTGAGAATCTTTCCAATCAGAAGGTACAGCACGAGCTCCATAGGACGACCCTGCTTATAGATCACTCCATAATCGGAAAGTTCACCAAGCGGTGAACCGTCCACGCCAAGCGTAGAGACAATGGTGCAGCCTGCGTCTTTTGCCGCCTTTGCCGCCGCGACCGTCTCTTTGGTGTCGCCCGACTTGGACGCCATGAACGCCAAGGTCCCCTTACCGATGCGCCGATTGCCAACCGTGAGGAAATCTGCCGAAACTTGGGACTGGACGGGAATATCGGACATAACAGAAACCATATAGTCAAACGGCTGCATCATCGCAAGCGAGCCACCTGACGAGGTGAAGAAAATCGAATCGAAACCCTTTTCGCAAATTTCGTCAGCAATGCGTTCAATTTCGGCACGTTGATTGTAGATATAAGCACCGTTATCGAGAATTGCCTGTTCATCAAATGAAACCATGAGATATACCTTTCTAATTCAATTGGGCCAGACGGCGAAATCAACCATTTAGATTGCAAACACTCCGAAGAAGGAGCCGACGATACCAACCGCCATGAGAATAACGAGAATCCAAGCAATTTTGACCTTGTGCTGGACGAGTTCGTAAACTCCAAGTGTCACAAGCAGCGGCAGCAGGCTCGGCATGATACCGTCGATGATGCTTTGGATAGTCTGCGCACTGTCGCCGGTACCGAGAGAACCAGCCACGCTGACCGATACAAGGTTGGGCACCATAGCGCCGATAACCATAAGACCGAGAATTGCAGCCCCCATAGTGAGCTTTGGCATAAGACCAGATTTCTCGATCTTGCTCAAGAAACTGGTTCCGAATCCATAGCCCCATTTAAGGCAGAACCAACGAATCAGATAATGCGGAACATTGAATACGACAAGGAAGAGAAGCGGGCCGAGAATGTTACCCTGCATAGCAAGCGACACACCCAAGCCAGTGGCGATGACACGCAACGTTCCCCAGAACAGAGAGTCACCGATGCCGGCCAGCGGGCTCATAAGAGCGGCCTTTACGCTGTTGATGGAGGATTCGTCAAAATCCTCTTCGTTAGCGTTTGCCTCTTCCATCGCTGCCGAAATGCCCAGAATTAATGTTGAGACATAAGGAGTGGTGTTGAAGAACTCCATGTGACGCTTAGCAGCAGCAGCCTGGTCATCCTTATTCTTATACACGCGACGAATGATGGGAAGCATGGAGAAGCAGTATCCCATGTGCTGCTGGCGCTCGTAGTTCCAGGAGTACTCCATCGTAAGCGAACGGAAAAATACCGATTTTAGATCACGCTTTGTAATCTTGTTGGAACTGGTGTCATTAGAAGTCGTCATCGTCGAAGCTCCCTTCCGAACTAAGCTGTGGCGTCTGAGCAATGAAGTTTGGCTGGACCACCACGAGGATTACTGCGAGGCAAAGCCCAATGATGGCAATACCAAGGATTGGAATGCTCATGTAGGCACAGAGCGCAAACCCGAGCACGAAGAAAATAGCAGTCTGCTTGTTGACAATCATTGAAGCGAGCAGTGCAATGCCGAGCGCAGGGATGAATCCACCCGCAATAACCAGGCCGTTACTTACAAACTCGGGAATTGCGTTAAGCACCGCGTTCATAACCGGCGTTCCGAGATAGAAAGCAAGGGAGCACACGAAAAAGCGAGGAAGCGATTTGACGATGAATCCACCAAGCAGATGCATCCGCTCCATACCTTTGAGGTCGCCCTTTGCCACGCAGTCGTCCGCTTTATGGACGAAAAACGGCATCACGATCAGCGTAAGCGCGTTATCAATGATGAGATAAAGCGACGCAATCGGGAAAGCGAGCGTCAGCGCAACTTCAGCGCCTTGACCCGTCGAAATTGCAAAGGCAGTGCCCAAAATACCACCGGTGATAACGTCAGGCGGAACGGCCGCCCCGATGGTAACCGATCCAATGAACACCATTTCAAGCGTGGCGCCGACAATAATGCCCGTCTGCAAATCACCCATCACAAGACCGATGAGGACGCCCGTGACAATCGGGCGAGAAGCAAGGCAAGTGCCAAGTGCCCACTCAAATGTCACGCACATTGCGACGAGGCCGATAAGGATCGCTTGAGTCAACATGAGGGATCCCCTTTCTATTGTATGTGCTTAAATCAAAATCTTCTCGTCTCTAGGTACCTGCCTGATCTCCACCTCGATTCCGGCATCACTGAGCTCATGTAGAAGCTCCACGTCGCGATCGGTAGCGAAAACCGTTGAAGATAGGCGTACATCTGCACCCTCACGCGGCTTCGTTCCTCCAATGTTGATATGCTCGATTTCGCTGTAGCCCTTTGCCAGGCGGTAAGCATCTTCGATGCTTTCAACGACAATGAACAAACGGTACTTATCGGTCACACCGCTCCTAAGAGCCTCGATAGAATCATCGACCGATTTGATAACCAATTTGACGCCTGCCGGACGTGCCAGCTTAAGCGTCGTCTTGCGCACGTCATCTTTCACAACCGCATCGCAGGCAATCAAAATGCAATTGGTGTCAAGCTCTTGCGTCCAAGTCATGGCAACCTGACCATGAAGCAAGCGATGGTCAACTCTCAGCAGCTTAATCATCTTTGTTCCTTTCTCAAAAATCCTCGTCTTGTTCTACCGAATTTGGCAGCGAACATAGGCATGTGCCCTTTTGGCGGACACTTGAAACCAATGCAGCGAGCTCGGCGTCATCAAGTGTGCTCAATTTCGAAAACACTTCGAGCACTAGTGGTAGCGACATGCCGGCAATGAGCCTTAGAGAATCGTCACCCAACCTTTCCATAAAAGCGTTATTCACTGACCCACCATAGACATCAGTGATGACAATCCACTGGTCTGCTGGGTCGCGAGAACGGTCCCAAAAATCTATCAACTCGTTTACATCCATCGTGTCCTCATCGACATATGCGCATAGCACCTTAACGCGAGGATCTTCACCGCAAAATAGCTGGAGCGTTTCACGCATCGCTCTAGCAAGTGGCCCATGGCTGGCCAAGAGCAACTTCCTCATTTATCTCCCAATCTCAGTCAATCATCTGTTAATAGAACGTTATATTTTGTATTGTTATCTACAGTATCCTCGAAACTTTCGCTTTGTCAAGACAGATCAATCAAGCTTCCTAAGCGGTAATAATTCGCCCGTAAACGGCAAAAAAACGCCCCTTTGTCGGGGCGTTTTCAATCTCTTGTTATTCGGTTAAGAAAGATCCGGGGTTTGGCTTTCGCTAGAGATAAAACTTTAAGCGCTCAGTGCAGTACACCTGCCGCGAAATAAACAATGGCACTCCCTGCGCGCTGCAACGCTTATCTACAAATAATAAAAGGGCAGATCCCGGCTTTACATTCAAATGTTCTGCCTCGTAAGCACTTGCAAAGCACACCTGCAACGTTCGCTCGTTATTGCCAAGTTCGATATGGCGTCTTCCCAGCACCTCAAGTAGAGAACCCGATAAATCTTCATGTTCCAAAAAGGCAAGAGAAGGAGTGTAGCTATTGGTTTCCAACATCGTTGGCACGCCATCGACTAAGCGCAAACGTCTAGTCTGAAGAATATTCTCGTCCTCCTGGACCTGAAGAAAACGCACGTCGCGCAGCGTAGGATAAATCCAAGCTACTTCGAGCACTACGGTAGAAGGCTTTTTATTTTCTTGAATGCAGGAATGGGTGAAGCTTTCCTGGTCATCGGCTGCATAGGCATTGCGTGTCGTGGTAACAAAAGTCCCTTTCCCTCGCGTGCGCTCAACGATATCGGCATCCTCTAGTTCCTTGATTGCCGATCGAACAGTAATACGACTAACGCCATATTCCTCCATAAGCTCCGTCTCAGTAGGAAGCTTATCCCCTTCGCTATATACGCCACTTTCTATTCGACTCACAAGATCGTGAACGATCTGCTTATACAATGGAACAGCGCTCTCCACTTTAACCATTATTCAACCTATTGCTTTCTACACTCAACGGCTTCAAGTCCCCGCCAATTGATGCCGAGTTGATTAGCCTTAATCGAAAAGAAGTATTTGAAATAATCACCCAACATCACCTGCTTAGTAAAGTGCACTGGCTTACCAGTGCTCATATAAACGGTCTCACTCAATATAAACATCGCAGCTTCTCCTGCGATATTAAGGATGCGCTTCTCCTCATCCGTAGCAAGCCCTGCTTCAAGCACAATAGACGGGAAACAATTATCCTCTAGTCGCAGCCCCGTCTCTCTCTCAATCGTTTCATAAAGTGATGCGTTCTCCATATCGACACCCAGTAAAAACCCGAAGTTCTTTACTGGAAGATAAATATGTTCAATCATTGCATTTATGTGGTTAATTGACCTCACGCGTTTGAGGTAAACCGCAGATTCATTCTCTTCCATTCGCAAATGACGACGGACGGCAACGGGCGGCTCGACCTCCTGAAGAGCGAGAACACGAGACGAGGTTTCGATATTATTTTCATGGCAAAAATAAGTGAAACCCTTAAACGTGCTCAAGCTCGAGACGATTTTAGGCTGCCGGATAAATGTGCCCTTGCCATGACGCGTATCAAGCACGTCGTCATCCACAAGAGTTTGAATTGCCTTCCGTATCGTCGCACGGCTAACCTCGTATTCTTCGCAAAAACCATTTTCGCTAGGCAACACGCCACTTTCGGAAAACTCGCCCATCTCAATACGGCGGCGCAAATCATCAGCTACTTGTACATATAGCGGCACAGCACTAGTCGGGTTAATCATAACGTTCTCCGTATAACATTCTATGAAACTTCTATACGTTATAAGATAACCTATTACGTATTATTTTGAAAGAAATAGACGGTTCAATCTTATTTTTGAACCGTCTACAATATCAAACACTCCATATGAAGGTGTCGAATGCCACTTGTGGCGCAAACAAGAGGGGCATTTGGCAAAAATGCCCCATTTCGCCTTGAAGTCGCTACCGTGAAATGCCAACGAGCCGCATGGTCGAGTCCAAGCAAATACGACCTCAAGCGGCCAGCTACGGCATGGCTCCCTAGAACGAGACTGCGACATTTGTTTGCATTGTTTTACGAACGCAACATAACGAATTATTTCCGAGCAAAATAACGACCGCTGAAAGCTGCTTCAGTAGTTCATCTGGTGGTAGTAGCGACGCGTGGTGAGCGGG
>NZ_QSFR01000032.1:0-5685 GCF_003467925.1 Collinsella sp. AM43-1
CTATTTGCTCAATGTGTTCGGCTGAGATCGGAAATCAACCTCTCGCGTGCGATTGCATTTCTCAATCTTGAAACAAAACGCCGCCCGGTTTCCCAGGCGGCGTCGCTATGGCAAGGGTTACATGCTGCTATCGATCAGCAACCTCGTCCTCAAGCATTTCTTGAACGAGCATGCCGGTACGGACGCCCTCAAGATACCACTCGCCACGTTCGGTGAGGCAAATGCCATTTGCAAGCTGACCGCCGTCGTCGCTATAACGCGAGACGACATCAATCATGCCTTCGGAATCCAAGCGATCGATTGCCGCGCGGGCACGATACGGCGAAACCCCCACGCGCTCGGCAAGCGTTTTGCGCGAGAAACCATACGGCCCGCCATTGTCTTCGGTTTGCTGGTCGATCTCCATCAACACCAGCACCTCGACACGCTTCATATCGTTGACACTCGCACGACCCTTGCCCGCCATAGCAGCCTCCTCAAACCGAGCACGAGCATCTAACGCGCCGTGCGCGACCGACACACCTCACGATGGCAGGTAATATCCATCATGCGGCATCCCGCTAAGGATGAAACAGTTACGGTTATTGTATACCGCTCAAATTGTTTCTAGGCAGGTAAACAGCTATTTTTCGCCGAAATAGACGCTTTATTGATCAAAAAGCCGTACCGGGCGCTAACCCGATACGGCCAAAATGCAATGCAATTACCGCGGTGCTTCAAACTTAGCGATGGAAGAAACCGCGGCGCTCAAACTTGGGCTCGCAGCACACGTTGATACCCAGTTTGCGCAGTACCGTCTCGTCCGTCGGCGAGATAATCACGCTAAAGAAGGCATCGCAACCGCGCAGCTGCTCCAGGCCCGAAAGGACGCGAGCGGCCGTCTCACTCGTGGCCGAGGTGATCGACAGCGCCATAAGCGTCTCGTCGGTGTGGAGGCGCGGGTTTTTGCTGCCCAGGAAATGCGTCTTGAGCTTGCTGATGGGCTCGATCGCCTCATCGCTAATGACCTCGAGCTCAAGGTCGACGCCCGAGACATGCTTGAGGGCGTTCATAATGAGCGAACTTGCGGCGCCCAGGCGCGTGGAGGTCTTACCGGTCACCACGGAGCCATCGGGCATGACCATGGCACCCACGGGACCACCCGTCAGCTGCTCCCTGGTGAGGGCCGCCGAGCGCGCCGGTGAGTAGTTCTTATCGATGCCGGCTTTCTTCATAATAATCTTGAGACGGTCGACTTGCTCATCGCCCACGCCGGTACGGCGCACATTTTCGACCGCGGTAAAGTAGCGGCGGACGATCTCCATCTTGGAAGCGTCGCGGCAGGCATCGTCATCGGTGATGGCAAAGCCGACCATATTGACGCCCATGTCCGTAGGGCTCTGGTAGGGGCTCTTGCCCAGGATCTTTTCCATCAGGGCACGAACTACCGGGAAGGCCTCGACGTCGCGGTTGTAGTTGACCGTGGTCTTGTTGTAGGCCTCAAGGTGGAACGAATCGATGATATTGGCGTCGTCGAGGTCAGCCGTGGCGGCCTCGTAGGCAATATTGACCGGATGCGTCAGAGGAAGATTCCAGACCGGGAAGGTCTCGAATTTGGCATAGCCGGCGGCGGTACCGTGCTTATGCTCGTGATACAGCTGCGAGAGGCAAGTGGCGAGCTTGCCCGAGCCAGGACCGGGCGCCGTCACGACGACGAGCGGACGGGTGGTCTCGACAAACTCGTTCTTGCCATAGCCGTCGTCGGACACGATCAGGTCGACGTCGTGCGGATAGCCCTCGATGGGATAGTGGAGCTTGGCGGGAATGCCGAGCGCGTTCAGGCGGTTGCGGAACACATCGGCAGCGGGCTGGCCGGCGTACTGGGTGATGACCACGGCCGCGACAGCAAAGCCGTTGCCGCGGAACAGGTCAACCAGGCGCAGCACATCCTCGTCATAGGTAATGCCAAGGTCACCACGAGCCTTGTTCTTCTCGATGTGGTTCGCGTTAATGGCGATGATGACCTCGACGTCGTCGGCTATGCTCTTGAGCATGCGAAACTTGCTGTCCGGCTCAAAACCCGGCAGCACGCGGCTCGCGTGATAGTCGTCAAACAGCTTGCCGCCAAACTCCAAATACAGCTTGCCGCCAAACTGCGAGATGCGCTCCTTAATATGAGCGGCCTGCAGCTCGATATACTTCGCGTTGTCGAAACCCTGGCGCATATATGGCTCCCGTCCCGTTTCCATTTAATGTCTTAGGCGATTATAACGGAGCCTGCCCTCCCCGATGCCCAGGCCATCAACAGGCACCAACCAAACACGCCATCGATAAGTTGCGGTGAAATAGCTCCTGTTTAACCCCTCAAGACGGCCAAACGGGAACTATTCCACCGCAACTTCCCCTTTTGGCGCAAAGTAACCTGACCCCTTTGCACCAACAGCAGAAACGTCGCGGGCAGAGAACGGACAGCGAACAGGCACCAGAGCGAGCAAGCCGCCCCCTGCGCCAACAATGGCAGCGCCGCAGGTTGAGCATAAGTCAGCGAAAGCCCACCAGAGCGAGCAAGGTGACGTGAAAGAGGAGGGCATGGCGCAAAGCAATCTGACACCTTTACACCAACAAAGGCAGCGCCGCAGGATGAGCATAAGTCAGCGAGCGCCGTCCAGGACGTACAAGTTGGCATGAAAAAGGCAAGGCATAGACCTTTTGGTCATGCCTTGCCTTTTGAATGACAAATTGTCGTCCTGGGCGGCGCGCAGCGTCGACCGGTTCCGGCGTTTGGTAAAACGCCGGAACGCAAGTCGCCCCCTCCCGCGCACGGAACGGGAGGAGGCTAAAGGTAGGAGTCTACCGGTGGGGTTACCCCACCGGACAGACGATGACCAGGTGATCCTTTACAGGATCGTCATGGTTTCCGTGGGGTACCCAAGGGGTACTTAGAGCATCACGCAAGCGACGGTCAGGATGATGGCGCAGACGACGGAGAGAGCGACGATGAGCTTAAGAGCAAACTTGAGCCAGGTCGTCCACTCGATCTTGGCCAGAGCAAGACCGCCCATGATGGCGCCGGAGGTCGGGGTGAACAGGTTCACGACACCGATGGCGGCGGAGAAGATCATGACCATGACCTCGGGCGAGAAGCCGAGCTTAACAGCCAGCGGTCCCATGATGGGCATGGAGACAGTAGCCATACCGGAGGTCGAGGGGATCAGGAAGGACAGGCCGAAGTAGACCAGGAAGCTCATGGGAGCGAAGATCACGCCGGACAGGCCAGCCAGAGCATTGGCGGCAGCGTCGAGGACGTAGACGTCGAGGCCGGTGCTAGCCATGAGGACGGAGATACCACGGGCGAGGGCGATGACGAGGACAACGGACATCATGTCGGCAGCGCCGGTGATGAAGGTGTTGACGATCTGCTTCTCGGACAGGCCGCCGATAATACCGATCAGGACAGCCATGAGGAAGAACCAGGTGGAAGCCTCGTCGAAGTACCACTGACCAATGGGCAGGCCGGTGATCAGGGCAGACCAGCCCTGAACGATGGCGTTACCGTCGGCGTCATAGACAGCGCCAGCATCGAAGAAGTTGGCGACGCCCTCGTTAAGGTCGGCCAGCGGGATGAAGCCGACGATCATGACGACGAAGGTGAAGGCAAAGGCGATCAGAACACCCTTCTGACGACCGGTGAGCTTGACCTCCTTGTGAACCTCGGAAGCAGCCTTGCCGTGAGCCTCTTCGGCGTCCTTGAGCTCCTGCATCGAAAGGATGGTGGAACCCTTGTCAGCCTTGACCTTCTTGGCATAGCTCATGACGAAGAGGATGGACATAACAGTGGTAACAATCCACAGGACGGCACCGAGGCCGATGATGATGGACTGGTTGACCTCAATGCCAACGCCAGTCAGAGCGTCAACGGCAGCACCGACGGCAAACGGGTTAACCGTGGAGCCGAGGCAGCCGCAGCCAGCGCCGAGCAGGACGGTGGCAGCGCCGACCATGGGGTCGAAGCCAGCAGCCATCATGGTGGCGGCGAGCAGGGCGTAGAAGGGAACGGTCTCCTCGCACATACCATAGGTGGTACCACCGAGGGAGAAGATGAACATCAGCACGGGAATGAGCATGATCTCATTGCCCTTAAGCTTCTGCACCAGAACAGCAATGCCGTTGTCCAGGGCGCCGGTCTCGGTCATCATGCCGAGGAAGCCGCCGAGGATCATAACGAAGAGGCAGACGGGCAGAGCGTCAGCGAAGCCCTTGACCGGGGCGGTGCAGAAATCGCTCAAGCGGGCAGCGGTAACCGCGCCACCGGACGTACCGGAGACGATAACGGTAACAACCGCGACGATTGCCAGCAGAGCAAGAAGAATGGTGAACGATGAAGGCATACCGCGCTTTTTCTTAGCGGTCTCAGTCATAGTTCTCATCCCCCCTTCATAAATCATTTACTGATCTCGCCCGAAGCGGCTCTTCCGTGCCGTGCATGTCGCTCGGTGCGAGATTTTTACCAGACAAAAGCGCTCGGGGTGCGCAGCAATGCACCCCGAGCGAGATGCTAGATGCTCTTACTTGAGCGTAGCGTACATGACAGCCTTGATGGTGTGCATGCGGTTCTCGGCCTCGTCGAAGACCTTGGAAGCGGGGCTCTCGAAGACCTCGTCGGTGACCTCCTGCTCGGTGATGCCGAACTGCTCGCACTTCTCGGCGCCAATCGTGGTGTTGGTGTCGTGGAAGCTGGGCAGGCAGTGCAGGAAGATGGCACCCGGGTTGGCCATAGCCATGACCTCGGAGGTAACGCGATACGGAGTGAGCTGAGCGATGCGCTCGGCCCAGACCTCGTCGGGCTCGCCCATGGAGACCCACACGTCGGTGTAGAGAACGTCGGCACCGGTGACGCCGTCCTTGACGTCGGTGGTCAGCTTGATGGTGCAGCCGTTAGCCTCAGCGATGGGCTTGCAGGCCTCGATGACGTCGTCAGCGGGCATGCACTCCTCGGGGCCGCAGGCCACGAAGTTCATGCCGAGCTTGGAGCAGACGACCATGAGGGAGCGAGCGACGTTGTTCTTGCAGTCGCCCATGAAGACGAGGGTCTTGCCCTTGATGTCGTAGTTGAAGTTCTCCTGGACGGTCAGGATATCGGCGAGCATCTGGGTGGGGTGCCACTCGGTGGTCAGGCCATTCCATACGGGCACGCCAGACTTAGCAGCGAGCTCCTCGACGTCGTCCTGGGCAAAGCCACGGAACTCGATGCCGTCATACATGCGGCCGAGAACGCGGGCGGTGTCCTCGATGGACTCCTTCTTGCCCATCTGGGACGAACCGGGATCGAGGTAGGTGACGCCCATGCCAAGATCCATGCCGCCGACCTCGAAGGCGCAGCGGGTACGAGTGGAGGTCTTCTGGAAGAGCAGAACGATGTTCTTGCCCTCGAGATAGCGGTGAGGAACGCCGGCGCGCTTCATGTCCTTGAAGTTCTTGGAGAGCTTGAGCAGGTACTCGATCTCCTCGGTGGTGAGGTCGAGGAGCTTGAGGAAGCTACGGCCGGAGAGGTTAACACCCATGGTTCAAATCCTTTCGAAGAAATGAATTACGTAAGTATTAGTGTTGCCCGTTTGACGGGCGAAACCGGTGCGGTTGTAGGGGGACCGCACCGGAAACGGAAAGACTTAGAGGTCCTCGCGCCAGAAGGGCATGCTCATGCAGCGC
>NZ_QSFR01000033.1:0-4371 GCF_003467925.1 Collinsella sp. AM43-1
AATTAATCGATATCATGAATAGCGCTCGTATGTCGCAATTCGGGTATCTCATACCGCGGCACAGTAGTTGACTGTGCTCGCGATCAGATGCTCCTCACTCATATATAAGTGAATTCTTCTTGTTTGGATCGGATGAATGATTGCTATCATTCTGTCTGATAAATCGCAGAAAAGAATCGAGTCTGGAAGAATGATCTTCCATCTCTCTCCTATCGCTATGCGGCTCTCAAGGTACGCGGGTGCGACCCCGGGGACCGGGTGCTGCGGGGAATCATCCTGGCGGACATCTACCGGACGGGCTCCTGCCCTCTATTCGAGTTAAAGTGTTTTCTCTCTAAGAATGTATCTCCCTAGAAAGGAGGTGATCCAGCCGCACCTTCCGGTACGGCTACCTTGTTACGACTTCACCCCCCTCACCCTCCACACCTTCGGCGCCTCCCCCCTCTCGGTTGGGCCGGCGACTTCGGGTGCAGACGACTCGGGTGGTGTGACGGGCGGTGTGTACAAGGCCCGGGAACGCATTCACCGCGGCATGCTGATCCGCGATTACTAGCAACTCCGACTTCATGGGGGCGGGTTGCAGCCCCCAATCCGAACTGGGGCCGGCTTTCCGGGATCCGCTCCCCCTCGCGGGGTGGCATCCCTCTGTACCGGCCATTGTAGCACGTGTGCAGCCCAGGGCATAAGGGGCATGATGACTTGACGTCGTCCCCGCCCTCCTCCGCCTTGACGGCGGCGGTCCCGCGTGGGTTCCCGGCATCACCCGATGGCAACACGCGGCGGGGGTTGCGCTCGTTGCGGGACTTAACCCAACATCTCACGACACGAGCTGACGACAGCCATGCACCACCTGTATGGGCTCCTCTCGGCCACGGGGTCTCCCCCGCTTCACCCATATGTCAAGCCCTGGTAAGGTTCTTCGCGTTGCTTCGAATTAAGCCACATGCTCCGCTGCTTGTGCGGGCCCCCGTCAATTCCTTTGAGTTTTAGCCTTGCGGCCGTACTCCCCAGGCGGGACGCTTAATGCGTTGGCTGCGGCACGGGGGGATCGTCCCCCCACACCTAGCGTCCATCGTTTACGGCTGGGACTACCAGGGTATCTAATCCTGTTCGCTCCCCCAGCTTTCGCGCCTCAGCGTCGGTCTCGGCCCAGAGGGCCGCCTTCGCCACCGGTGTTCCACCCGATATCTGCGCATTCCACCGCTACACCGGGTGTTCCACCCTCCCCTACCGGACCCAAGCCGCGGAGGTTCCGGGGGCTTCGGGGGGTTGAGCCCCCCGCTTCGACCCCCGGCCTGCCGGGCCGCCTACGCGCGCTTTACGCCCAATGAATCCGGATAACGCTCGCCCCCTACGTATTACCGCGGCTGCTGGCACGTAGTTAGCCGGGGCTTCTTCTGCAGGTACAGTCTTGACTCTTCCCTGCTGAAAGCGGTTTACGACCCGAAGGCCTCCGTCCCGCACGCGGCGTCGCTGCGTCAGGGTTCCCCCCATTGCGCAAGATTCCCCACTGCTGCCTCCCGTAGGAGTCTGGGCCGTGTCTCAGTCCCAATCTGGCCGGTCGGTCTCTCAACCCGGCTACCCGTTGTCGGCACGGTGGGCCGTCACCCCGCCGTCTACCTGATGGGCCGCGGAGCCATCCCCTCCCGTCGGGGCTTTAGCCGGGGTGCCATGCGGCACCCCGGGGTATCCGGTATTACCCGTCCTTTCGGGCGGCTATCCCGGGGGAGGGGGCAGGTTCTCCACGTGTTACTCAGCCGTTCGCCACTCGCTTCCCTCCGGAGAGGGGTGCCGTTCGACTTGCATGTGTTAGGCGCGCCGCCAGCGTTCATCCTGAGCCAGGATCGAACTCTCCGTCCAAAATATTCTGGGCTTCGAGCCCGTCCGGTCCTCTCAGTCCATCGCTGATCGGTTCCGTTCGATTCATATGGTTTTAGTATAGGAAAAGGAATTTCTCGGGGCCGCCTCTCGGCGGCCTTGCGAAAAACAAATCCAAGTTAGACCATTTCAAATGGTTCGATGTCTGCCCGGATGCGACACTGAATGTGTCCATCCTCGCAGTATCCGGTTCTCAAGGTGCACGCTGTGCGGCTGATCCGGTCCGACCGGGCCGCGCGGCAAGGAGATATATTGCCAGACCGGAGGGCCCCCGGGGGCGGGAATCTGGGCGTACACATTTCCTACACATATAAGGACTCTCGGCTGGCTGGATAATATAAGAGGGGGCCTCGTTTCCGAGACCCCCTCTTTCGTCTATCTATAGAAATAGGCTTTCAAAGCCTTAGGCCAACAGCTTGCGACCGGACTCCTCAATCGCGTCAAGTGCTGCATCAGCCTCGGCGGCATCCGCGCCCTTGGCAAAGATATACAGCTTGATCTTGGGCTCGGTGCCAGAAGGACGGACGATACCCTTGTTACCACCCTCGAGATCGAACTCAATGACATTAGCCTTCGGCAGGCCGTTCACGCAGGTGTTGTAATCCACGACGGCCTCAATCTTGGAACCGGCGAGCTCCGCGGGCGGGTTCTCGCGCAGACCGGCCATGATGCCGGCCATCTTTGCCGCACCCTCAGCACCCGGATAGCTCAGCGAAATCGTCTTATTGTGGTAGTAGCCATACTTCTCGTACAGCTCGTGCATCGCGTCGGCGAGGTTCTTACCCTGCAGCTTGTAATACTGAGCCATCTGGCAAATCAGCAGCGAAGTGCTCACGGCGTCCTTGTCGCGCACGTGATCACCAGCCAGATAACCGTAGCTCTCCTCAAAACCGAAGATAAAGCGATCGACTTCACCGGCATCGGAAAGCGAGGTAATGATGTCACCGATGTACTTGAAGCCCGTCAGGCAGCGACGGAGCTCAAAGCCATATTCCTCGGCCAGAGCATCGACCATGGCGGAAGAAACAATGGTAGTAACCGCGACCTTCTTAGTGAGGTCCTCGCCGCGGGCGGCACGGGTCTTGCAAATATAGTCGAGCAGCAGGACGCCCATCTCGTTACCGGTCAGCAGCAGATAGTCATCGCCATTCTTAACGGCAACACCAACACGGTCGGCGTCGGGATCGGTCGCAAGCAGCAGATCGGGGTGAACCTGCTCGCAGAGATCGATGCCCTTCTGCATGGCCTGTCGGATCTCGGGGTTAGGATACGGGCAGGTCGGGAAATCGCCGTTAGGTTCCTTCTGCTCGGGAACAACCGTGACATCAGTGATGCCAGCGCGCTCGAGCACCGTGGTGACGGGAATGAGGCCGGTACCATTCAGCGGCGTATAGACAAGCTTGAGCGGTGCGCCGGCAATCTCCTCGGCAGAAAGATTCGTAACGCCGCGAGCGAGAACGGCGTCGTAATAACGCTCGAGGCACGAGTCATCGATCCATTTGACCAGGCCCTGCTCAAGAGCCTCATCGAAGTCCATGGACTTCACACCGGTGAACGTATCGGTCTCGGCGATAGCCTTAGAAATTGCATCGGCGGCCTCGCTGGTGATCTGGCAGCCGTCGGGGCCATAGGCCTTATAGCCGTTATACGGTGCCGGGTTATGACTAGCGGTCATGCAAATGCCACCGGAGCACTTAAGATCACGGACGGCCCAGGAGAGCGTCGGCACAGGAGAAATCTTGGGATAAAC
Organism: Collinsella sp. AM43-1; assembly: GCF_003467925.1. Classification (NCBI taxonomy): domain Bacteria; kingdom Bacillati; phylum Actinomycetota; class Coriobacteriia; order Coriobacteriales; family Coriobacteriaceae; genus Collinsella; species Collinsella sp. AM43-1. The sequence continues at coordinate 3,629 of NZ_QSFR01000033.1, forward strand.
GAGGGCAGTCACGCCGTTTGCTGCAAGAATGGCAGCCGTCGTCTTAACGAACAGCTCACCTTTATTGCGGCTATCGCGAGCGATGGCAACCGTTGGATGCTCGAAGGTCGCATTGAGGTAGTCAGCGAATCCCTGGGTCGCACGACCGACCGTATAGATATTCATACGGTTAGTGCCCGCACCGATAGTGCCGCGAAGGCCGGCAGTACCGAAGGCGAGATCTTGGAAGAAAGCATCGGTGATGGCGTCCTCATCACCCTGCTCCTTCATCGTGTTAAGCTCAGCGAGGAGCTCCTCGTCCTTGACATTGGCAATCCAAGTATCAAGCAGCTCATGAACATCTGCCATGTGAGTCCTTCCGTCACAATCAATAAAACGACCCGTGTAAAAACAGGACAAGCGCAGCAGTGCGCTAAAGCAAATATTAGTCCATTGAGAACAGAGAACCGACCAAAGAACGGTGAACGTCTATATTCAGCGGTGGATGATTAAATTGATTTAATTGCATAAGGAATGTTGCCTGTAAACGCAAAAAAGGGGGGAGGCCGCGAGGCCTCCCCCTTCTTCAAGTCTTGCGACGGCTCGGTGCCGTCCACCGGTCAGCGGCGCCCTGGCCTCCCACGGGCTGGCCCCGCAGTACTCTCGGCGCGATGGGGCTTAGCTTCCGGGTTCGGAACGGGACCGGGCGTGCCCCCCATGCTCTGGCCGCTGACCGGTGGGCGGCGCCCACCGTTACGGTGTCC
>NZ_QSFR01000034.1:0-3694 GCF_003467925.1 Collinsella sp. AM43-1
TGTCGCGGAGCGCGGCTGGCTGCAGGCGGTGGGCGGCGGCGAGGACGTCGGCACGACCGGCAGGGGCCTCGCGCTCCAGGCGGTGCGCGCCTACCTCGAGGGGGCGGGCGAGGGGAGCTCCGTCTCTGTCGCGGCCCACGTGGCCGGCGTCGGCTGGCAGGACGCCGCCTCCGCCCCCTCCTACGCCGGCACGGTGGGGCAGGGCCGCGCCGTCCAGGCCGTGAGGGTGTCCCTCTCCGGCCCCGTCTCCGATTCCTACGACGTCTGGTACCGCGTCCACGCGGCGGGCTACGGCTGGCTGGGCTGGGCCAAGGACGGCGAGGCCGCTGGTACCGAGGGGCTCGGCGTCCAGGCCGAGGCGCTCCAGGTCGTCCTCGTCGAGAAGGGCGGCGACGCCCCCTCGTCGGGCGCCCCCGCCGAGCTCTCCGTCCCCTCGCTCAGCCTCAGGGCCCACGTCTCTGGCGTCGGCTGGCAGGCCGCCGTCGGCAACGGCGGCACCGCCGGCACAACCGGCCAGGCCCGCGCCGTAGAGGCGATCTCGGCCGAGGTCTCCTCGCCGGTCTCCGGCGGCCTGTCCTACAGCGCCCACGTCTCCGGCATCGGCTGGCAGGACGAGGTCTCGGGCGGCGCCGTGGCCGGTACCACCGGCCAGGGCAGGGCGGTCGAGTGCGTCAAGATGCGCCTGACCGGCGGCCTCTCCGAGTATTACGACGTGTGGTACCGTGCCTACGTGCAGGACTACGGCTGGCTCGGGTGGGCGAGCGACGGGGCCCGCGCCGGCACGACCGGCATCGGCTATCGCGTCGAGGCGCTCCAGGTCCGCATCCTCGCGAAGGGCTCGGCGGCACCGGGCCCCACGGACGGCGCGTACAGGGATCGCCCCTTGCATCCGAATTCGGTTGTCCTCAACGTTCCCTGCACAATTCAGAATCCTGAGCTTCCGACTGGTTGCGAGTCCGTTGCATTGACTAATGCGCTCAACTATTACGGATTTGGGCTGGGCAAAACCGTCATTGCAGATGCGTATATGCCTAGGAGCAGCTGGGATTTTGTGACGGCGTTTTGGGGTAATCCGCATAGTGCTTCGAATGGAAACTGCATATCCGCTCCTGGACTGACCAACACAGCTAATTCTTTTTTGATTAGTCGTGGAAGCAGTTTGCGGGCGTATGACGTCACCGGCACTGGCTTCTATGACCTCTATTCCTATTTGGAAGCTGGGCATCCCGTTATTATTTGGTCGACGATCGGCATGCAAAACTTGGGTAGTTGCTATGCGACTCAGGCCTATGGCGGAAGGGTTTATCGAACTTATACCAATTCCCATACCGTCGTTCTTAGGGGTTTCAATCGTTCCCTGGGCACCGTTTACATTGCCGATTCACTCGCTGGCTATGTCTCTAACTCCGCCCAGCGCATTGCTTCGTTATACTCGCAACGAGGGGCACAGGCGATTGTCCTTAAGTAGGTTCGTTAATTGATGAAGGAAGGTGGAATCGTGAGACGTCTCTTTGATGTGTCCGTTTCTATTCTCATGGCTGCTGTGTTGCTCATGAGTCAATCATGGGCCGTGACTGCTGCATATGCTGATTATTCAGTTAACGGATCTACTGACTCAACTAACTTGAATTCTGAAGACTCGAACGCTATTGATGATGGTTCAGGCCCTGAAGGACAAGAGTCGAATGCGTCCCCTGTTGTTAACGAGTCTCAAGACACGCAACAGGGTTCATCCGAAGATGTAAGCGAGGTCGTTGCTGACGATTCTGCCGTAAGCAATCAGCTGACTGTCAAAAACGTAAGTGTTTCTGCCCATGTGCAGAATATTGGCTGGATGGATCCGGTTGGTTCGGGTAAGGTTGCCGGAACGACGGGTAGGGGCCTTAATCTCGAGGCGCTTAAAATCTCACTTGAAGTGGATGGAGCCGCGTCTCAAGAACAGATTGCCGACGCCATATCCGTCGAGGCCCACGTCTCGAACGTCGGCTGGCAGCCCGCCGTCGGCAACGGCGGCACCGCCGGCACGACCGGCCAGTCCCGGGCCGTCGAGGCCCTGAGGGTCAGGCTGTCCGGCGAGCTGTCCGCCCGCTACACCGTCTGGTACCGCGTCCACTCCGCGGAGTTCGGGTGGCTCGGCTGGGCGTGCGACGGCGCCGACGCCGGCTCGGCGGGCTACGGCCGCGCCGTCCAGGCCGTCCAGGTCGCGGTCCTGCCCAAGGGCGACCCCGCCCCGGGCGATACTACCTCTCCCTTTAAGAACCGTAGCGATGATCCCGCTTCGATTTCCGTTCGCTCGCATACCTCGAATATTGGCTGGATGTCGCCCGTTAGAAGTGGATCTGTTGCGGGGACAACTGGTAGGGGCCTTCCCATGGAGGCTCTTGAAGCCCAGCTTGGCTGGTATGGCCACTCGGGTTCTATTGAGCTTCGTGGTCATGTCTCGAATGTTGGCTGGCAGCAGTGGTCTAAGGGGCACTGCGGCACGACTGGAAAGTCTCAGTGCCTCGAGGCCGTCCAGATTCGCTTGACCGGCGAGGCGGCCGATAAATATGACATTTGGTATTGCGCTCATGTGTCAGGCATAGGCTGGCTCGATTGGGCCTGTAATGGTGCTGCTGCTGGTTCTGCCGGTAAGGGCAGGGCTATCGAAGCGGTCAAAGTGGTTCTCGTGGAGAAAGGCGGAGCGGCGCCCGGTTCCTCGGCTAAGGTCTTTATTGGCGATCCAGACGCAGTTACGGTTTCCGGATCGGCCGTTTCTGGGGAGAGTCTTGGCTCCTCTTCTGGTCAAAAGGCCACGATCGGAGGCAAGGGTGCTAAACTGCTGAACTCTATTGCCCTGAGCGTTGCCGGTCAAACTGATAACGGGTCTATTTCTTATTCCGTTATGGATGGGTATTCAGGCTGGGGCGCTTCTTCATCGGATGGTGGCGCTGCCAAGGCGGTATCCGGTGCACCCATAAAAGCGATAAAAATGTCGTTGAGCGGTCAACTTGCTGCCAATTATGACATTTGGTATCGAGTATGCGATTCCGGTAATGGCTGGACTGGCTGGGCGTCAAATGGTCAGGCATGTGGCGTTTCTGGTGGTTCTTCCGGTTTGTGCGGCATCGATGTTGCACTTGTAAATAAGGGTCAGTCTTCACCTGGCTCCTCTGCCAATGCATTTATCGAAACGCCTGGAATCGGTCTTGTATCTCAGGCGCACGTTGCTTCTGCGGGCTGGTTAGCTCCTGTTGGCAACGGTGAAACCGCTGGCCAGACGGGCAAGTCCCGCTCCCTGCAGGCTTTGTATGTTGCAACTCAGGGCATCGATGCCTCCGTCGAAGTGTCGGCACATGTTGCGAATATCGGCTGGCAGCCATACGTCTCGGGTGCTTCCTATGCTGGCACTGTTGGCAAGGGCCTCGCAATTCAGGCGGTTAAATTAAGGCTGACCGGGAACGACGCTTCAAAATATGATATTTACTACCGTATTCATGCTGCAGACTATGGTTGGCTTGGTTGGGCTAAAAATGAAGCTGCGGCTGGCACCGTTGGACTGTCTAAGCAGGCCGAGGCAATTCAAATTAAGTTGGTTGCCAAGGGTTCGTCCGACGCTCCCGTTCAAGACCATGATGCGTTGATCCAGCTTCCCGGGCTATCTGCTAAGGCAAAGGTTGATTTCCGATCTCAGCCGAACACATTGAGCAAATAG
>NZ_QSFR01000035.1:0-3582 GCF_003467925.1 Collinsella sp. AM43-1
TGGCTAAAGTGCATGATCTCGATCTTCTCGGTTTCCTTCATTTGTCTCTCCTTTCTGGGGTTGTTTCCACATCCCCCATGCCAACGGGCATCAAAACCCGCTTACATTCCGTAACACTCAGCCGCTTTGGCCTTAAGCGCATTGACTGACTCTTCGTAGCCCTCTGCCTTGACCTCCATTTGCTTGGAGACGGTATCGAGATACGGGTGCACGTTCCATGACTTCAGACGCTCGGCAATCATGGCCGCAATCGTCTGGAAGAACACAAGATTGGGAATTGCGCTGAGCAGCGGAGCCACCTGAGGCACCGCAACCTCGTGAGCCCTACCCTTGGGATGGGCCGTGAGCAGCACCGTTTTTGCCGTAACGTTCGATAGCGCATCGGCGATATTCGCAAGACGCTCCGACCCCTGCGGATCGTCGACGATAAACACCAGATAGCCCGGAACGATCTGCATCTCGGGACCGTGGACGAACTCCTCGCCTTCGTGATGCATGGCAGGAATCTTGATGGTCTCGCTCAGCTTGAGCGCTGCCTCCTCGGCAACACCATAGTTGGGGCCGTTGCCGACGACCATGGCGGGCATGTGCTCAGAAAGCTCGAGCATGTGATCTTGGACATATGCCTCGGCGGTCTTGCACATCACGGCATTAGCCTGGATAGCCTCGCGCAGGTCATCAAGACGCTGAGCAACGCCCTTGGCGTCAATCGTTCCGCGCGCCTGACCGCCGTAAATACCAAAGAGCACCAGGTACTCAACGAGAACCTCGACGCCCAGAGTCACAAAGTCCACCGACTCGACACCCACACCGTAGTCAAGAACGATGTCAGCGTGTTCCTTGATGGGTGCCTCGACGTTTGCCGTGAGCGCAACTGCAGCCATATCGTGTGCACGCATGTAATCGAGCGCCGCAATCGTATTGGTCGAATAGCCGCTCTGCGAGACGGCGATGTTGAGCGCATGCTGCGGATAGGTGTGTTCAAAATCGACGAAGGCCTCGGGCGTCACAACGGACACCTGCATCTGCAGCGCATCTTGCAGGTAATCGCGGGCGCAATCGGCGGCATGGCGCGACGAACCCGAAGCAACGATGCGCAGTGCATCAAAAGAACCGGACTGGAAAATATCAACGAGCTGCGCTACCAGCTCAGACGAACGCTCGAGGTTCTCCCCCATACGCACATGGGCAAGCTGAACGTAATCGAGCATCTTCATCGTCTCAACTCGTAACAAATCATTAGTATTTGATAACAATCACAGTTACAGATTACGGCTTTTTGATACCTCTTTGTCGATTAATTTATCCCCATCGGCGAACGGTCGATTTTGAGCCATGTAAGGTTGTATATACGGTCTGCTCAACGAATCAAAATTCCGTCAACTTTTCAGCCCGTTATGCAAAAAACCAGCTAGTACGTATAGGTATATCCACCCGCATCACCGCGGTTAAACGACTTGACGTACTCGATCGCCTGGCCGCTCGCATCGAAGCTTACGCACTCCAGCGTCAAGGCAAGATCACCCTGCTCCAGTCCAAGCAGGCCGGCATCTCGTGCGCCCAGCGCTTCGATATCGAGCTTTTCCTGTGCCATAACTGGCTTTCGGCCCAGCATCTCATAGGTCTCGTACAAGCTGAAGACCGACACGTCAATATCTTCAATTGTGGGAAACAGCAGGCACGGGATGAACGCCATCTCAATCGATACGGGATTGCCGTTGACGCAGTTCAAACGCCGAATCGAATACAGCAAATCGTCCTCGACAATGCCAAACAGGTTGGCATAATATGGACCCGCATAACGCTTGGAACGCGCGAGGATGCGGACGGACGGCTCGCCGCCCGAAGCACGAACCGACTCGCGAAAGCCTCCTGTTCGCTCGTAAGCAACAGGCACTTTCTGTGCCACAAACGCGCCCTTTCCGCGGACGCGGCGAATCTGCCCGCGCCGAACTAACTCGTCCACAGCTCTCCGGATAGTCAGGCGTGTCGTGCCAAACTCCTCTGCCAGCTCATTTTCGGATGGAATCATGGAACCCGTGGGATATATACCGCGCTCGATACACTCTTCAATTCGACGTCGTATGCGCATATAAACCGGGGTGGCATCTACTGTTTCAGCCATTGTTCACCTGCCGCGCTCTTCTTGCCGTTCTTTTCGCCGTTATCGGCAAAGCGGAACTTTGTGGGCAAAATCACCGATTTGCAATGCTCCACAAAACGCATGTCCTTATCAAATTCTATCGTGCTCTCATAGAACACCGGCGTTCCCTCTTCTTGCTGGAGCAACTCGGCCTCTTCGGCGTTCAAACGCGAGATGGAGATATGCTCACGTCCATGCTCAACGCGCACGCCACCTTCTTTGAGCAAGACATCGTAAAGGCTCTCACACTCAAAATCGTGATTGGGAAGCGACGGGCACAGGGACAGGTTGACGTGAGCCGTCTCGATTGACGCCGGCTCGCCCTCGATAAGTCGAACGCGTTGCATGCGGAGTAAAGGAGCGCCTACAGACACCCTAAGCTTGTCGGCAAGCGCTTCATCCGCCTCGATGGTCCCGGTGGAAACCAGACGAGAAGAGGGATGCAGGCCGGCAGTCCGCACAGCATCGGAAAAGTTATACGTTTCCTGGAAGATGTTCAGCGGCTTAGGAGGACACACATACGTACCCGATCCGCGACGGCTCTCGAGCGTTCCGCACGAGATGAGCCGCATGATACCGGCGCGCAACGCCGTACGCGAAACGCCGATCTCTTCGCACAGCACGCGCTCGGCCGGCAGGCGATCGCCGCCGGCAAGCTGATGGTGCTGGATATACCAAAGAATTCCCTCAACAGCACGATCTTTGGGGGGAATTGCATAAGATTCGCCTGCCATTGCACAGACTCCTCATTCAGAAACGTATGTCGCCAAAATTAGGCCAGCCCTCCCATGGCATTAAATTCGGCCTTAATCTTCTCGGCGACATTCCGATACGACTTATATAGACTTGAATCGCGTTTGACTTCGTCGGTCATAACGGGAATCTCTAATTTGGAAACCTCGTCTTTTCCTGTCTGAACCGCCACAACAACGCCCATACCAAGACACATATTACGCTTGGCAGCGTTCATTTTTGCCGCCTTAGCGGGATTTGCCAGAATACGCTGGGCAAATTCCTGTTTTGAGACCGCTTCCTCGGCCTCCGGATCGCCCGCCTCGGCCACTTCGCACTGAAGCACGTCCGCATAGTCAAAAATCTTCGGCTCGCCGCCGCGCTGATGCACAGCCCACTTGCGGCGCGTGGCATCCTGGTAGATAGCCGGCAAAAACGTAAACCGCGGCGGGTCCAAAATCGTATCCGTGATGGTAAACACATCGGGATCAAAGGCATCCTGCGGGTTTTTCTTCTTGAACAGCCCCATATCAGCCTCCCGTACTAGCATTAAACAACTCAAGATGAATATAGCACCAATTTCAAGCCGCCGCCTTACCCTATCGGTACGCGGCGTCTATGGCTCGCCCAGCGGGGTAATACGGGCGAGGGCCGGGGTGCCTGCTTTGTTTTGAGAAGTGGGCTTCGCGAACTTCTCAAAACAAAGC
>NZ_QSFR01000036.1:0-2902 GCF_003467925.1 Collinsella sp. AM43-1
GGCAGAGGCGATCCAAGCCGATTTGGGCGCCCTGCTCTCGGTGGCGCGGGCAGGTGGCGAGTAACGCGGAGCGGTAGACGCGCAATGAGGTTTTAGCCGCAGCCTCCGAACGAGAGGGCTCGGAGGCTGGTATTCCTGAATCGCAGGTCACGATGGGTTATCGGAATCGCGAAGAGCGGATACCGCCAGTAAGCCCCCTTCGGAATAGGCGTTGAGCAGCTCCTGGGCATGGGCGAACTCGGGGCCTCGTCTCCAGCCGAGCAGGCGGTTGACGGCCAGATTGCCCTGGACGTTGTGGACGAAGAGCAGGAAGGCGTCTTCGCGTGAAAGCCCTGTTTTCTCCATGACCCAGGGAACCATCTGCTCCGCTCCGCGTTCTATGACGCGCTGGGCTACGCGAGCGTATGCGTCGCTGTCCGAATAAAGCAGGCGATAATCGTCGTCTGCCGGCGGACGCTGGCAAAGCGTTGCCGATTCAACCCCCTCAAGCGGGGGAGCCGCTGCCAATGCCTCGTCGATAAGCGCATCGAGCAGCGCGTACTTATCCTCGCAATGCAGATAGAACGTTCCCCGGTTGATCTCGGCGCGGCGGCAGATGTCCGCCACCGTCATCTTCGCGAAGCCGACCTCGGCCAGCAGCGCGAAGAACGCCTCCTGTATGACCGAGAGGGTGTAGCGCCGCCGGCGGTCGATCTTGGTTTCTCCCATCGCCTCTCCAATCTGAGTCGTTTGACAATGTCCAGTAGCTGTTCGTTTATCGACAGGTGCACGCGTTTGTTCATTGCCCCTGCGAAAATCAACAAGGATACTGTTTATAGACACCTGTTTTTTATAGCTGAAAGGGAGCACGGATGACCCTGTGCGAGAAGCTCGGCATCGGGCTTGTCAGCCGATCGTTTTCCCATCGGGCCGTCTATCGAAACGGCGGCACGTCATACGATTTGAGCGATTGCGAGCCTGCTGCTTGCAAGCAAGATATCGAGGCTTTTGCCCGCAAGGTGGGGGAGGCTGATTGCGTGTTTACGGGAGAGGCAGGTAGGCAGGCGTTATGAGCATCTGCATCAAAAATCAGATTCAGAATATGAATATCGTCATCGGCTGCACGGTGGGGTGTCCATATTGCTATGCCCGTAACAATGTGAAACGTTGGCATATGATTGACGACTTCGCTGATCCTGCGTTCTTCCCGAGCAAGCTCAAGATGATGGAAAAGAAACGCCCGCAGAACTTTCTCCTTACCGGCATGAGCGATCTCTCCGGGTGGAAGCTGGAATGGCGAGACGAGGTATTTGCAAAGATCCATGAGAATCCACAGCATCAGTTCCTGTTCCTGACCAAGAGACCCGATTTGCTGGATTTAGATACCGACCTGGAAAACGCATGGTTCGGCGTTACGGTGACGAGGAAAGCGGAGCTGTGGCGTATCGACGCCCTTCGGAAAAACGTCAAAGCAAATCACTTCTTCGTTACTTTTGAGCCGCTATTCGACGATCCCGGTACGGTCGACCTTTCCGGAATCAACTGGATCGTCGTCGGTACCATGACCGGGGCGCAGAGCAGGAAGGTTCATACGGAACCGGAGTGGGCATGGTCTTTGACGGACCAGGCGCACGCGCTTGGCATTCCAATGTTTATGAAGGAAGACCTCGTCTCTGTCATAGGGGACGAAAACATGATTCAGGAATTGCCGGAAGAATTCGAAAGAGTGCTGGAGGCGCAGAGAACATGGCGGAAGTGATCGATGGAATCCTCATCAATGAGGTGGAAGCAAAGAACATCATGACCAAGTCCAGCCTGCCGGTAGGCGGCTACTCGGTCAATCCCTATGTAGGCTGCACGCATGCCTGTAAGTATTGCTATGCCTCCTTTATGAAGCGCTTTACCGGACACAAGGAGGAATGGGGCACCTTTCTTGATGTGAAGCATTGGCCGGAAATCAAGAATCCGAAGAAATACGCTGGACAGCGGGTGGTTATCGGTTCTGTGACGGATGGCTACAATCCACAGGAGGAGCGATTCGGGAATACCAGGAAACTCCTGGAGCAGCTGATTGGCAGCGATGCAGATATTCTGATCTGCACAAAGTCCGATCTTGTGGTACGGGATATCGATCTGCTGAAGAGGCTTGGACGAGTGACCGTTTCATGGTCGATCAACACGCTGGATGAGAACTTCAAGAACGATATGGACTCCGCGTCGAGCATCGAGCGTCGTATCGCTGCTATGAAGCAGGTGTATGACGAAGGTATCCGTACGGTCTGCTTCGTGTCCCCGGTATTTCCCGGCATCACGGATTTTGAGATGATTTTTGAGCGAGTAAAAGATCGGTGCGATTTGTTTTGGCTCGAAAATCTCAATCTTCGGGGTGGTTTCAAAAAAGCGATCCTGGATTATATCGCCGAGAAACATCCCAATCTCGTACCGCTTTACGATGAGATCTATAACAAGCGCAACCGTAGCTATTTTGAAGCGCTTGAAGTAAAAGCCGAGGAAATGGCCAAGAAGTACGATTGCCCCTTTGTGGACAACGAAATGCCTTATGGCAGAGTCCCCCAGGGGCATCCGGTGATCGTGGACTACTTCTATCACGAGGAAGTCCGAGGGTCAGATAATAGCGGAAAAAGAAATCGTTAAACGGAAACCGACGACGATTCGCTCGAGCGATTAGCGTCCACGCGTGGCTTCTGCCGATTGGCGCAACGGGCGACAGATTAAGGGATCGCTCGGGCGGATGATCCCGCTGCAGTACAGGCGGTCGCTCAATTTAGCGGCATGAGCGTTTTCGCACGGAAAACCAGTATCCCCTGTGCCGAGTTTAATCGTAGCGAATACAATGAGCACTGAGCATCAATCGAAAGTAGTCAAGAGCCTTTTCGACGGCTTCTACCACCTCTACCCCAGC
>NZ_QSFR01000037.1:0-2701 GCF_003467925.1 Collinsella sp. AM43-1
ATGGCGAAGCCCATGGCCGGCAGGATGTTGGCGGCAACGCCAAAGCCAGCAAGGACAAAGGGCGGGATGAAGTCGAGCATGCCCTGGATGGCGTCAGCACCCAGATAGAACGACAGCGAGCACAGCAGGAACGCCATGATGATACCGGTCAAACCGATCAGGAAGTGCATCGCATAGACACCCTTAAGGTTGCCCTGGCCGGAGAAGACATCAGCGCGGTCAACCAGAATCGGCAGGGCGGCGTTGAGGATGTTCTTGATGGCAAGGCACAGCGTGGCGATGGGCATAGCGAGCGCGATGGCTGCCTCGGTGCTCTGGCCCAACTGGATAGCGAAGGCGCAGGCGAGCACGCCGCCGATCGTCTCATCAGGCGGCACGTAGGCGCCGATGGAGATCGAGCCCATGAACAGAAGCTCCAGGCTGGCGCCGATCGCGAGGCCGGACTGCAGGTCCCCCAGCACCAGGCCCACGAGCGGGCACAGGACGATGGGGCGGAACGCATAGAGCGTACCGAGCTGGAAGTCGAACTTACCAAATGCGGCGATAAGTCCGATGAGGATTGCTTGGGTAAGCATATATCCCCCTTTCCTAATAGGACACTACGAAGAGCTCAGACTCTTCGAAATTGAACGCCTAGAGCACGCTTGCGCAGTCAACCTTGGGGTCATCGGCCAGAGGACGGATCTCGACCTCGACGCCGTTGTTCAGCATCTCACGCACATCGGCCTCCTCGGCTGCAGTCAGGAAGATCTGACGAGAGACCTGACGAGCATCGGGGCGCTTCTCGTCCTTGGGCTTGGTGTTGCCCAGGTTGACCGACTTGATCTGCGGGCAGCCTTCAACAAGCTGCTTTGCCTCAGCGATGGTGGCGACACAGATAATCATCTTGTATTTGTCAGTCACACCCGAGTTAATGGCCTCGATGGCATTCGCCATATCCTTGATGACGAGCTTGCAGCCGGCAGGCTTGCCCATCTTGAGCGTCGTCTTCCACACCGGGTCGTTGGCGACCTTATCGCCCACGCAGAAAATGCAGTTGGAGCCAAGGCCCTGGACCCAAGAGACCGCGACCTGGCCATGAAGCAGGCGATGGTCGACGCGAAGTAGCTGAATCATAATGTGACCCCCCAAAGGTCTTGTGCCGTCTTACGGCGTGTCAGTAGGTGCTGCGGATTAGAACTCTTCTTCCTCTTCGTCATCGACCAAAAGATCGTTGACAAACTTCACGCGCGTATCGTCCGCAGCGACGATGGCGCGAATCGTCTCCTCAACCGGCGCCGACTCGTCAGAGAACAGCAGCTGGATAAGCAGAGGAAGGTTCATGTTGGTAACGAGGTACGTGCGGGGACGCGTCTGGACGATCTTGGTGAACTCGTTGTTGACGCTGCCGCCAAAGAGGTCGGTGCAGACAACGACATCATCGTCGGCAGCCATGCCTGCCAGCAGTTTTTGGGCCTCCTCGGCCACGTCCATGCGGTCATCGACGAACATCGAAAGATCGTGGACGTTGTCGCGAGCGCCCGAGAGCAGCTCGACACTCTCCTTGATGCCGGTAGCGAAGTGCGCATGGCTGGCGATGATGTACTGCCTCATTCTGTGTTCCTCTCAATAGCCCGGCGCGTTCCCGCACCCGTTTTCTTTAGTAGTCGAACTGGTGATAGTAGCGACGATACTTGAGGTTGTGCTTGGTGACCGTCTCGTAGTAGCGAGCCAGGCGGTCGGTAACGAGCACCGTCAGAATCCACGGAGACACGATGACGCGGAACTCGTCGTCAAGGCCGGGGATCGCGAACTCGGCGGTGTCGATGATGTTGATGTCGGTGTCGCCGGTCACACCGCGGGTCAGGAAGGCGCGGACGCGCTCGTCGAGCTTGCGGTTCTCGTCCTCGCCCATGAACAGGAACACGGGGACGCCGGGCTCCACGAGCTCGAGGGTGCCGTGGAAGAAGTCGGCCGAGGTGATGTAGCGGGTGCGCTTCCACTGCATCTCCTCCAGGATGCACATCGAGAACAGGATCGTCTCGCCCCACAGGGCGCCGGAGCCGATGAACATGGTGTAGGGGGCCAGGGCGTACTTCTTGGCGAGCTCCTCGGCGCGCGGCTCGAAGCGCTTGCGGATATCGAGCATGTCCTTCCAGATGTCCTTGGTCTGCTCGATAAACAGATCGAACTTGGGGAAGCAGCCGCGGCGGTTGAGCAGGCGCAGGCCGAAGCAGTCGGCGAGGTAGTAGCCCTTCTCGCAGCCGCCCGAACCATGGTCAGAAGCCATGGCGACGCAGTTCTCGGCGCCGACAGCCTGGCCGATGGGGCCCTCGGGCTTGGTCATGGCGTAGACGCGCACGCCCATGCCCTTCATCTTCTTGACGGCCTCGAGGACCTCGGGGGTGGTTCCGGACTCGGAGGCGGTGAGCACGACGGACTTCTCGGTCATGCGCTTGTGGCCCATGACGTTCCACTCGGCGGCGTGGATCAGGTAGACCTCGAGGTCGCGGTCGCCGAACTTGTTCATGAGGTACTCGAGCTGCATGAGCTCGTCCCAGGTGCCGCCGACGCCCATCAGGAACACGGCGTCGTAGCCCTCGTCGGCGACCTTGTCGGCGAGCGCGGTCATCTTCTTGCCGGCCTCGTAGACGTTCTTGCCGTCCTCGACGTAGCCCTCCTGGCTAAAGTGCATGATCTCGATCTTCTCGGTTTCCTTCAT
>NZ_QSFR01000038.1:0-2381 GCF_003467925.1 Collinsella sp. AM43-1
TGCTCCTCGCGTTCTTCTCGGTGGGCGGACTTGCGCACGGCCTCATGACCGGCGAGCTCACCGGCGCTCTGGCGACGCCCCTGAGCTGGGTGCCGCTCGCCTGGCCCGCGCGCCTGGGGTCGCTCGGGGTGGAGGCCTTCATCGACGCCGCACGCGCGGCGGGCCCTCTCCTCACGACTGCGCTCGCTAGCCTCGTTCTCACCCTGGCAGCCGACGCCGTCCTTCTTGCCTGGTTCTGCCGCTTCGAGGACGGGAGGGCAGATGCGTAGGAAGCCGCTCGCCGCCATGTTCGTCCTCCTCTCCGCAGCGCTCGTCCTGGGCGGGAATGCCCTGCTCGACGCCGGCTGGGGGTCGGCGCTGCGCTCGATCGCCGACCGCGTGCTGCCTAACCCTGAGATCGCCATGTGGGCGCCCGCGCCCGAGCCCGGCAGCCACGCGAGCTCCTACGCCGACGCCACCGGGGCGGGGGCAAACTACGTCTACCTGGTGGACGCGGCGGACGACAGAGGCAATGTCCGAGAGCTCCAGCTCATCTTCTTCGGGCGGGAGTCGGACGGCGAGGGCTGGCTCGAGATCGAGGCGCGCGGCGGCTCGGGCGTGCGCTACCGCGCGTGCGACGCGGCCGAGACACCCGTGGCTGCGCGCAGGGCTCTGGACCGCTGAGCGCGGCGTTAGTACAATTCCGACGAGAGTTTCAGGAGGTCGAACATGGCGAGGATACTGGCAGTGGATGATGAACGGGCGATCCTCGACGCGCTTGCGCGCGTCCTCGGCCGCGACGGCCATGAGGTCGTCAAGGCGGAGGACCCGACGGCGGTCCCGGGGATGGACCTCTCGCGCTTCGACCTCGTGCTCTGCGACGTCATGATGCCGGGGCTCGACGGCTTCGAGCTCGTGCGGCAGATCCGCCCGGACTTCGACGGCCCCATCGTCTTCCTGACCGCTCGCGTGGCCGAGGAGGATGCCGTGGCCGCCTACGGCCTGGGCGCCGACGACTACGTCCGCAAGCCCTTCGGGGCCGCGGAGCTGCGCGCCAAGGTCGCGGCCCATCTACGCCGTGAGCGCCGGCCGCGCTCGCACGCCCTCTCCTTCGGGGAGGTGCGGATCGACCTCAGGGCGCGCGGCCTCGCCGTGGGCGGCGAGGCCGTGCCGCTCACGCCCACCGAGTACGCCATCTGCGAGTACCTCGCCCGCCACCCCGGGCAGGTCATGAGCCGCGCGCAGATACGCGAGGCGGTGCTCGGCTGGGAGAGCGACGCCGACGACGCGGCCATATCCATGCAGGTCAGTCGCGCCCGGAGGAAACTCTCCGAGGCCGGCGCCGATCCGATCGCGACCGTCTGGGGGATGGGGTACAAGTGGCAGCTCTGAGGATCGGGGCGCGAGGTCGCGGGGGCATGCCGCTCTCCTTCGTCATCGCGCGCTACTTCGCCTACGCGTTCGCGGCAGTCGCCACGGCGTGGCTCGCCTCGTTCATGATGCTCTCTGTGGCGATCAACGCGGGCTTCGTCTACGAGGCAAGCTGGGGGCCGGCCAATGCGCGCGAGGTCGCGGAGGGCCTGGCACGCGACGGCGTCTGCGGGCAGCAGGACGTGCCGACGGCGTACCGCTACCTCATCCTGAACAAGGACGGAAACGTGCTGATGACAGACCTCGAGAGCACGCGGCTCGAGGACGCGAAGGAAATGGCTCGTACGGCACTCGCCGCGGATCCGGGCACAGTGGAGATCGAGGGCGGGGGTTCGGGCGTTACCTACGCCGCGTTCCCGCTCAAAGGTGGCGGGGCCTGCGCGCTCGTCAGCGAGTATCTGCCGCAGTGGGTCTCGCGCGACCTCGCCGGCCTGCTTCCCAACCCGCAGAACCTCATGCTCGTCGGCGCCACGGCGGGAAGCGCACTTGCGCTTGCGCTCGTCGCGCGCCGCGCGAGCCGCGTGATCTCGCGCAAGATGGCGCCGCTCGCGGAGGCGGCGGGGCGCGTCGGCGCGGGGGAGCTCGACTTCGCGGTCGGCAGCACCAACGTGCGCGAGGTGAACGACGTCCTCGCCGCGATGGACGCCATGCGGGCCTCCCTCGCCGAGTCGCTCGAGGCCCGCTGGGCCGCGGAGCGGGGGCAGCGCGAGCAGATGACGTCGCTCGCCCACGACCTCAAGACGCCGCTCACCGTGCTGCGCGCCAACGCCGACTTCGTAGCGGAGGAGCTGGAAGACGAGAAAGACGCCGACCTCGCGGCCGCCGCGCGCGACATAGCCGGCAGTGTCGAAAGGCTCGACGGCTACGTGCGCCTGCTCATCGAGGCCTCGCGCGGGTCCGGCGGGGCGGAGAGGGCCCCCATGCGGCCGGCCGAGCTTTGCGAGCAGGTCCTCGCCGAGGCCGCCCAGATC
>NZ_QSFR01000039.1:0-2008 GCF_003467925.1 Collinsella sp. AM43-1
CATCGAAATTTATCGATGGCCTATTTCAGACTGTAATGGGGTCAATTCTGAATGTGACAAATGGACTGTTCCTTTGTCACATCGGGGACTGCGGAATCGAGGTCTAATACTTTTCCCGAGAAGTGAACGAGTGAAAACGGACTCCCGAAGCATCGACACTTTTGGCGTGCAATTTCCTGCGGTTTTGCCAGTCAAATCCTGCGGTTTTGACGCCTAAAAATGTCAATGCTTCGGGGGTCCAAATAGAGCCGTTCACTTCTCGGGAAAAGTATTAGACCTCGAAATATGGGCGGCGTTCGCGAACGGCAACTAGCTTGCGTCCGGTAGCCGGCACTTGGGGCAAAGGGACTGCCCTTTTGCCCCTTCACCATTGCATCGTATCTGGTGTGGAAAAAATATCGCCTGCGTTCTCGCGCCTGCGAAGAGTTCCTGAACCGCTTGAATGGGATGTGACAAAGGGACTGTCCCTTTGTCACATTGATTTGAGAGTGGATGTTGATGAATTTATCGCTGGCCCCTATGGAGGGGATTACCGGGCATGTGTTCCGTCGCGTGCATGCGGAGTGCTTTGGCGCGCTCGATTGTTATTACACGCCGTTTTTGCCGCCGCCGCGGGTGGGCAACCGCTTTGGTGGCAAGGCGTTTAAAGAGGTCGATCCTGCCAATAACCAGGGGCTTAACGTAGTACCTCAGCTGATGTCCAAGAATGCGGACGAGTTTGTGTGGGCGGCGCAGGTGCTCGCCGAGATGGGGTACCGCGAGGTCAATCTCAACCTTGGCTGCCCCTCGGGTACGGTTGTTGCCAAAGGCAAGGGTTCGGGCTTTCTGCGCAACCTGGATGAGCTCGAGGTGTTCTTGAGCGACGTGTGCGAACGCTCACCCTTGCCGGTGTCGGTCAAGACCAGGCTGGGGTTGGAAAGCGATGACGAGTACGAACGCGTGCTCGACCTCTATTGCCGCATGCCGCTGGCAGAGCTGATCGTGCATCCGCGCGTGCAAAAGGACCGTTATACGGGCTCGCCGCGTAAAGAGTTTTACGGCGAGACGTTGGAGCGGGCGCCGTTTCCCGTGGCCTATAACGGCGACATCTTTGATCTTGAGGACATGGATGCGCTGGTGGGGGCCTATCCCGGAACACGCCACGTAATGTTGGGGCGCGGCTTGCTCGCGAATCCCGCGCTGGCTCGCATGGTTAAGGGCGGCTCTGCCGCCACGGCTGCCGAGTTGCAGCGCTTCCACGACACGCTGTTTGCGGCCTATGCGGACGAGATTGGGGGCAACGCGGTCTTTCGCATGAAGGAATGGTGGTTCTACGCCAAATGTGCCTTCGCCGATCCCGCTACCGTGCACAAGCTCGTGCGCAAGACCAAAAAGGTCGACGAATACCGCGCCGCCGTCGAGCGCGTCTTTCGCGAGCAGCCGCTCGCGCCTGTTGCCCGCTTTTGTGGCTACTAGTCGTTGGGGACGTTCTTTAACGACTAGTCATTCAAGAACGTCCATTACAGTCGAAATTGTCAGCCCGGGACCGTCTCGGGCTACGATTGAGGCGCGCCCAGAACGGGCCGCCGACCGGGCGCCCGCGCACGGCCGAACGTCCCTGCCCCCGAGAGGGCCCGTTGGGTGCTGCCGGCGCGGGACGCGCCGCCCCCGACGGCTGATAGGAAAGTGCCGGGCAGGCGCCGCGGCTGGTAATGTGAGTGCCGAGGGGGAGGCCATCCGGTCGAACGACTACCGGAAGGATACCACCGTGAAAGCGCCATCCACCAGGCCCGCGGCCGTGCTCGGCCTGGACGTCGGCAAGTCATCGCACTGGGCCCGCCTGGTCGACCGCGACGGGGAGGTGCTGGCCAGCGCCCCCGTCCGCAACAGGGAGGCCGAGCTCGACGCGCTGTTCGCCTCCGCGCCCGCCGGCACGCTCGTCGTCGTCGACCAGTTCCGCAACATAGGGTCCCTCGCCGTGAGGCGGGCCCGCGCCGCGGGGCTCGGGGTCGCCCACCTGCCCGGGCTC